>NZ_JBWKWU010000002.1:0-6698 GCF_059422385.1 Acinetobacter sp. GW821-FHT01E09 | reverse complement strand
GGTGGTTTATTTAGCAACAGCTTTATTGTGTTGCTATAACAACACAATAAATTGTTGTTGTCAAATACCGAGGAAACGTTGCTATATAACCGAGGAAACGTTGCTATATAACCGAGGAAACGTTGCTATATAACCGAGGAAACGTTGCTATATAACCGAGGAAACCCTTTTAAATAGAGGCTTTCAGCTAATGTAAAAGTATTTAAAAACTTTAAAAATAATTAAAAGTCCTTGAAATGAAAAATTGCCCTTGGTTTTCGCTTCGCTCAAACTCTATTGAATCTCGCTTTCGCTCGATTCGAGGGGCAATTTTTTTGGTTCATACTTACGTGAATTTGAAGAAAAACAAAAGCAAAGTCAAAAGCGACTATGAATTCGCTTCGCTCATATTTTTTTACTCGCTTTGCTCGCTAAAAATTTAACTTAAGCTCAATCGCTTTGCTCGGTTTTTCCCTTTAAAAGTACAAACGCCAAGTTTGTAATCAAAGAAAAGGCAACTCAAAATTTTTATGATGCTCAATCACTCGTAGACACTCGTTCGGTTAATTCTATCTGTGTTTCCTATTGTGCTTTTATCGTGGAATACATGCACCAATCAAAGCACAGACAAAAGCACAAAGCCTTCGCTTCGCTGCGCCTAAAAACAATTACCGTACAAGCTCGCTTCACTCGTCCTTCCTGGACGTCAGGATTCCTTGTACTTCAAGGGCTGGACGCCTTTGATAATCGTTTTTTGTTGCCTTTCACTTTCCGCTATCGCTCCAAGTTGCAGCGCACTTCGTGCTCGCGCCCCGTCATACTACTACGTAGTTGACCCACCCCCTTTTAGGTGCATATTTCGCTAGACTCGTATGTCCTTCGGATTCGCTGAACGCTCTCACTAAAACGAGGTGGGTCAACTACCCTTCGGGATAGTTTGACGGGGTGGGCTTGCCCCCCAACAACTAACGACATCTGGGGATGTCTAAAGTTCGTGTCCACTCCCTTTTACGTTGTCGGCTCCCCCCCAGTCATCTCCGCTGGGGCTTCGATGATGTTCCGCTTTCGCTTCACACCCCTTCGGGGCTAATCTTTGGCTTTTGCCAAAGAAAAAGCACAAACACACTCACAGAGCGAGTGTCTACGAGCGAACAACAGAGATTGAAATTCAAGACATACCTTCCCTGATTACATGCTCTATTTGCTCATAGGATGCGTTTAGCCGAGCTTTGCTCGCTGAAAGAGTGGGTCGGGTGGTTTGAGTCGCTAAATATTGCTTAAATCGAAAATTAGAGGGGTGGTGGCTATTCAATACTGTTGGACAGTATCGTCAATATGAATAGCCACCTGATCTGTAACCGTATAGATAAGGACGGTCTAATGACTTATCTATTACAGATAGAATACTGCATAAAATAATTGAGTCAACAAATGCTGGTTTTGGGTACAACCATACGTTTTGTCGCAACATGTAAGTTTATATTATATAATAATATAATTCTAAAAAAGTACAAACGCCAAGTTAATAGTCTAAGGTGAAGTAACCGCAAAATTTAATGGTGCTTTCATCTTAATTTTAGATAAATTAAAGATCGTTCTAATCAAAATAAAACTAATTATAAAAAATTTATTTTTACCCTTGAAAAAAATAAATTCCCCGTTACCATATTAATGTTGCTTAAAAACAACAAAAATGGAAAAATACTTAACTAATTGGAGTCTTTATGGCTGTTGTAATTAATGAGGCTGAATCATTCAAAAAAGCCTTTAAAAAAGTTTCCGATCCCAAAGCGGTAGGAAAAATGCTTGCTCGACTGACACGTATTAAGTCAAAAGGCAAAGTAGAGGGTAATGAATTTATTAACTTTGGCGACTGTAAAACAGTACACGGTAAAGTTGTTATGCTCAAAATTGATGTAGGTAAAGGTCATCGAATTTATCTAACACGAATTGCTGAGCAAGAATTCACAGCAGTGCATTGCGGAGTAAAAGATACCCAAGATGCAGATATTTTATTGGCAGAGACGTTAATTGCCTCACTTAAGTGAGGCAAGGTCTTACAGCCATGCAGATAATTTGCATGGTTGATAAGAAACTAACTTACTCTTTCATATCTAAATCAGAGGTCAAATTATGAACAAACTAAATGAAAGTAACTATATAAATGATAAAGAAATTTTATTAAATTATTTAGAAGCTATATTCGAAGAAGCAGATAATGATCAAGCTACTATATTAAGTGGAATATCTGAAGTATCTAGATCTATAGGAATTAAAAAAATCTCAGAAGAAACTCAACTAGATAGAACTCATCTATATAGAGCTATTAAAGAAGAAGGAAATCCAACCTTGTCAACTTTATTAAAAATTTTAGATAGTTTAGATCTATCTTTAAGAGTTACTAGAAAATAAATGACCTTTATTTATATATTAAGAGATAAGTATATGTAACTATTAATTCCCCCATGAAGTTAAGTATTTTCCATAAAAAAATGCTCTATTATTAATAGAGCATTTTTTTATGGAAAATTTCTATACGTAATTTACTTTAAAAGAGTTGATAAAAATAAAGTATAAAAAGTTGGCATCAATAAAAAAAATGCTATAGCAATCATCAGTATACCAGTAAAAAATTTATTTCTTGATCTGTTTAGTAGAGGGGTAGCTTTTTCATCAACAAAAGCTAATACACCTATTATAAATAAAACTAATAAGCATAATGTGCCGGCCGCTAAAAATAAAAATTGAAAAATAGTTTTGTAGCTAAGAAATTTTACAGCTTGAGTGGATGAAAAAAATAAAACAATAGCAACAACACTAAGGTTTACAAGCCCACCAATTAGATCATTAAATAATTTTTGCCAAGATTCTTTTTGCATATCTATAGTTATCCTATTTCACATAAGAGATTCAATGTTAAGTAGTATTATTTAATACTAAATTTTTGATTGTTGGATGGTTTATGGATAAATTCCATTCTTCATCGAAAGTAGAGTCAAATTCAAAATTTGAAAATAACTTTCTTGAACTTCCTCTTTTACCTTGCTGTTCCTCTTTCCATTCTTTTATTTCTGGTGTTTTTAGAAATAAAACTTTATCAAAAATATAGCCAAATCGTGCTCTATCAATAATAGATCCATTTTTTGTTAAGCTAGTAAGAATTTCTTGAAACAAATCATTATCTTTCAATATATTGTCTCTATACACACCTAATACATGACTAATTCCACCACAATAGTGTGGTGTTCTAAGCATATCTAAATAAAGATCTACTACATTCTGTAGATGACATTGATTCCACCATTCACTTTCAACCAATTTTTTTTTATTAGTTATAATTATAGTTTTCGTGGAGCCTGCTTCTTCTAAAATACTTTGATGAGGGTATGGATCTAAAATTGATTGAGTACTTAAAATTACGTCATTAATTTCAATATATTCGTTACTAATAGATTTAGTAACTTCAAAATTTTTAAATCGTTTTTTTATTTCTTTGAGACACAGATCTTTCCAATCTTTTCTTGCTGGACATGTGAAATAGATACCTGTCGTTTGAGTATTACCAATACCATATAAGTTCATAGCTGTTAAATGGCTTAAAAAGCCTAACGGATACAATGCACTAATAGCCATTTCAGAGGTTGGTTTACTTCCTTTTCTAATAAAGTAAGTATAGCCTCTAGTTGTGTGATTAAATCCTATTAAAATTTTTTCATGAATTAAGTAATCGCAGAATTTATAAAAGTTTTTATTATTGAAACTTTTATTTTTTTGAACAATAGAATCTTGAAGCCATACTTCTAAATACTTAAGGAAGAGCTGCTGTCGAGAAATAACATCTAATTCATATTCATTATTAATCCATTCTACAATTATATTTTCAATTTTCATGCGTTACTATTAAAATAATATAAGTCCTTAGGACTTATATTATTTTAATTCGATCTTGTCAAGTTTTTTCTAAAAATATAACAAAATAATATAAAACAGTAGCTTATATCAAACTGGTGAGATTTTTGTAAATATTCCTAAAAGCATAATTTATGCATTAAGAATAAAATTATCGAACTAAATAAATAGTTTTAAATTTTTTAAAGGGTGTTGTAAATGATTGATTCATCTATTGATTTTCAATATGTTCAAGAGGTTTGCATCATGAGTACTCAATATAAAAATATAGTAGCTGTAAAGCCTGAAAAAGATAAACCTCGTTTATCTAGTAAAGTTAATTTGACTAAGAAACAGCTTAATAAAATTGGGTTAGATAGTCTAAATGCATATGCTACAACTTCTCCAGAAGATCATTTAGGAAAATTCCTAGATCTCTAATTCTTACAATAAATTAAGCATTTCTATATACTTCTATTGACTTTATTTAGAAGATGTATGGAGATGCTTTTTGATTATTCCTCGGCGTAGAGTTTCTGTACATCCAAATTATTTTCGAGAATTAGATGAGAATACTGCAGAATATAATTCTCTCTTAGAAATAGCGAAAGAATTTGCTAAGTATTGGAGGGAAGGTTATCACCAAGATTTTGGTAGAGATAAACCTATTGAATATCCAGAAGCTGTAAAAGATGCTGGTCTATGTAAGGTTCATGTCCTAGTATTTCCATTATCCAAAAAAGATCAGCAGTTTTGGGACTCAAAAAGCTATTGTTGTTTTGGGCCATATTATCGAAGTCATTGTGATGGTTGCGATTCTTTGCTCTTATATGCTGTAAGTGAAGAAGGAACAGCCTTAGTTTTAGCTTTATATGATCAAGAGGGACATAAGCTATTGTCTCAACCTTATTATGAGGCTTTAAGAGGTCTTGGCGAACATGCTAAAGCGTATTTTAAAAGTATTGATGAACAGCCAGCATTAGAACAGGATTTATTAAATTTTTTAAGAACTCCAACTTGTTAGTATATGTACTGGAAACCTGAAAGACAGATTGGTAAACAAGTTGGTCTTTTAGATTTCCATTCAATCATTATTTTTATAATTAGACTCTTAAAATAATAATTTTAAACATTTTCTAAAGTTAACATAATACGCCTTATGCGAAATCGACTGTATTAGTTTAATTATTTCAATAAGTTGCAATCCATAAAAAAGCCTAGTTTGTTCAAACTAGGCTTTTTTATGGATTCTTCACGTTCCACGCCTATTCTTTGATCATTGTTCCACGACTTTATTCATTTTACTTAAACAATCTTGGTTAATCATAGGGGCTAAAAAATCGACTCCAAAAGCCTCTTTTCGGTTGCTCCGGTTCAACGTGCTCCGGTACTGGAATTCGCTTATTTTCACTCGTATCCGGTTCGTTCTGAGGCATGGCGATGACTTCTTCTTTTTCCTCTGTCATTGGCTCAGCCTGAATAGACGCAGGGATATGAGGTTTTGGGGCCTCTAAAAGACGTTGCATCGTTTCAATCTGATTCTGATAGAACGATTCCCTATCTTTTGCATCATCGAGCTGATTTTTTAGTATGTCTATCTGCTGTCTAAGCAGTAAAACTTCTGCCGAATTTGGACTGTCTACTTTTACAGGTTCTTTTACATCCTGCTTTCTAACAGGTTCACCAAATACTCGAATAGCTTCAGCTAAATCAATCTTATTATCAGAATTTTTACTTAAAATTCCTTTATTTATATGATTGTAAATTGTTTGCCTATTTATGTTGTAAAGCTTAGATAATTCAAGAACTGAAAGACTTTTCATGGTGTAAAACTATGCCTAATCTTGTCAAAAGTTGTTGTCTATTAGACTGTCTAATAGACAAATGATCAAGTCTATAATTCAGGCTGCATTGAAGCCTAACTTTTGAAGATAAGGATATAGTTCTTTAAACCTTTCTTGATCTTGAAGCATCTCAGCAATGCGTACAGCGAACTGTTGATAGCTCTCAGTCCCCTGAGAGTACTTACTCATTTCAGGTAACTCTGCCAGTTTATTGGCAAAAAAATGACGTTGAGCACCTGTCATTTTGGAGAAGATATCTAACGTGTTCGGATCTCTTTTACTTTCGATTGGTTGATTGGCTGATTTCTTTTGTTTAAAACTAAACGAAAAGCCCGAAATAGAACGCCCTTTTTTATGCTGTTCATACTTAATATTGATGTCTGAAAACTCATTAATTTGGTCTATAGCAATATCAAGTACACGTCTCTTAAATGCTTCCATTCTGGTGTATTCGTTTACACCTATACCTAATTGGCTACGGAATTTATTTAATTCAAAAAGAGGGGTCTTTCCTATAGATTTCCACTGCATTAATAATTCATACAGACGAACAGCATAGACACTTTTAAAGTCAGATGTTTTTCTTAGATGATAGCTTGTGAAATATTGTTCAAACCCATCTATTTTAGTGACATGTTCAATAACTACACGAGTTAATGTAATTAAAATTCGGCCTTCACCTTTTCTATAGTTTGCATCTTGAATCCAACGACTTTTTGTTAGGCTTCCATCTTCATTTGTAATAGTGAATTGTCGCTTAAATAGTGAATCTTCTGCTTCAATTAAAGCTAAATAAGCTGCGTCTGGAGAAACATTAAAGGCTTTTGCATATCTAGTGGCATTTAGTTCTAATGGTTGATCAGATGATAACCCTTGTCCTGTTTCTCGAGCATCTACAATAGCGAGCTGTAAAAGACGAGTTTCACTTAAGGTAAGAGTCTGTAGGGCTTGTACAAGTTTATTTGATTTTACGACTAAGTCTGTCAT